>NC_008771.1 GCF_000015565.1 Verminephrobacter eiseniae EF01-2 | reverse complement strand
AACACCTGCGACGGTGCGGGCTTCTGCCGCTCTTCGTGAATGGCCTGCATGAAGGGTTGGCGGCTCTGGCCAAGAACTTCTAAGGCCACTTCGTAGCTGATGCTGCCGCTATTGATACCCAAGTCTAACATGATGTGCCCTTTCAAACTATTTGCGCTTGCGCTGCCGTTGGCCGCGCCCCTTGGCTTCCCATACCGTAGTGCCCGCCTCTAGCACCCGAAGCACCTTGCCAGTGTGCTCCGTTATCTCGCGGCGAAGTGAGGCAATTTTCTTGCCCACTTCGGGGATCTTTTCAGCCCCCCGCATTTTCACCAGCGTATTAAATGCCTTCGCCACCTGGTTAAGGTTGGTGCCGACCTTTGCCAGCTCGTAATTTGAGCGGCGCAAAACCTCAATTTCATCACCATGCAATTGAGGTTGCCCGAGGTGGGCCAGAATCACATTGGTGAGGTAGTAATTTCTGGCAGAAAAACGCCCCTCGGCCAAGTCGTTGACTTGCTCCAAAGCTGCACGCGGCAAGCGAAGCTCAACGCGCACAGTGTCCCCGGCATCCGCTGCCGTCAGTGGCTGTGCCGTCGCCCCGGATTTTGACAGGTGGCCCGCAATCAGGGTGCGCACGAGTAGGGACGCATTCGGCTTGCCGTAGAGCTGCCTGGCCGCTTCTTGAAGCTGCTTCTTCGTCTCGGGTGGTACGCCGTCCACCCTGAGCATGTCGCGTCCTATCACCATAACATCACCAATTAAATGGGGGAAACCAAAACATCACCACGCCGTTAAGCGTGCTAGTTGTAGCAACAACTACCGGCGATAGCCTATCCTGCATTAGAAAATGCTACACCATTTCCCCTTGTCTTTCTCCTCCTCACTACCCATTAAACCCCAAAAGATCACCAAAACGCCACCAAAAAAGTGTTTCAATCACCATAAAGACACCACAAAATCATCAAAAACTTGCAGGACAACCAAAAAGACACCATAATGTGAGCCTTGAACAAGGACAACACCATGAAACCACCCCAAAGCCTCGCCGGGTACATACGGCAGCACCTCAAAGAGCTGGAAGAACGGCTAGAGGTGGGCGTGCGTCAAGAGGTCATCGTGGCCGAGCTGGAAGCACACGGCTACAAAACGACGCTGAAGGGCTTCCGCAACTTCCTCTACCGCGCCCGCATCCGTGCCGCACAAAAGACCGTCGCAGCATCCGCTAAACCCGCATCACAAAAGGAGCAAAAATATGCACCATCCGTAGCACAAAAACCAGACCAAAAGAAACAGGAAATTCCACCGAATCCACTCACAAAAAAAGCAGGGTTCGAGTTCAAAGGAACCAATTCCGTTGATGAAAACGATTTGATTTGATGAGGTTGTTCAATGTCAGCAAAACCAGCTAAAACCGCTCCGAAGAACTCTGTTCACTTCACCCTGCAAGGCAAAGGTGGCGTGGGTAAATCTTTGGTTTCCTCCCTGCTCGCTCAATACTTCCAAAGTATTGAAGGATGCACGGTTAAGTGCGTCGATACCGACCCAGTTAACCAAACCCTGGCGAACTACAAAGCGCTTAATGCGCAGCACGTCCAGCTCATGAATGGTTCCAAAATCAATGAACGAAACTTCGATCAGTTGATGGAACGATTGATGACAGAAGACGGTGTTTTTGTGGTTGATAACGGCGCGTCTAGCTTCGTGCCTTTGTCAAATTACCTGATTGAAAACAACGCGATTGCCATGCTCCAAGAGGCTGGGCGCGAGGTATTCATTCACAGTGTTTTGACTGGTGGCCAAGCGTTGATGGATACGCTGGCCGGCTTCAAAATCCTGGCTGAACAAGCGGACACCAGAAACATGGTTATCTGGCTCAATGAGTATTTCGGGCCGATTGAGGCCAGCGGGAAGACTTTCACGGAGATGAAGGTGTACACCGACCACGCTGACAAGGTTCGCGGCATCGTGCGAATTCCTGAACGCAACCAAGACACGTTCGGCAAAGATATGGAGCTGATGACATCCAAAAAGCTCACGTTTGCCGAAGTTCTGAGCGGTACGGACTTTGCGTTGATGGCCAAGCAACGCATGAAGACCGTGCAACGCGACCTCAACGAGCAGTTGGCGGCGGTGGGGTTCTAAGTGAACAAGCGCCAGTTAATCGCGGCGCTCGTTGAAAAATCGGGCATCAAGTTGACTGAGGACGACCCGGCCTTTCTCCTGGTCGATCTGAATCTCTTGGTGCTCGAAAGTCGAACGAGTGAGGCAGCAATTCAGCTCGAAGCTGCAACCGAAAAATTCAACGCTGTGACGACGCGCAACGTGGATGATTTCGTTTCAGTGGCCAATGAGGCGCTGTCGAAGTTCATGCAGCGCACCAACGAGATAAAAATCTCGCTGGACAACCTGGCCGCAAGGCCAGCTCAAGCGGGTGCCGTTGCAGCATCCGCAAGCCCACCGGCACCGACAAAATCAAGCCGTCACGGCACGCTGCTTTGGTGGCTCTTGCCGTTGGTTTTTGGGGCCGGTGTCCTGGTCGGGGTCGGGATGGCTTTCGCAGTGCTGAAATAGGGCATAGAATGGGGCTACTGGCAAACCTCACTGACAGCGCTAGTAACCTCATACTGCCTTTGTGCGTGCGGGCCTTTTGGCCTTTGAGCTTTTCAGACGAAAAAAAGCCCAGCAGAGCCGGGCTTTTTCGTGGTCAACGTGGCCGCGTTATTGGCACTTGCCCGCAGCCTTCAAAAGGGCGTTGCAAGAGGCGTTGCTCGTGGCACCTGTCGTCGCCTGCTTGCCCGCCTTTCCGACTTCCGTACACATCGGGTCAGACACCACGCGGCCAACAATGGAAACGCCTCCGGTGACGTAGCAAGCGTACTGCTTGCCGGTGTTGGTCTTGACGCTGTAACTGGCCTTCACGCCATCGTCCACGCGGTCGCTGATGGTGAGAACGTGCCTTTGGCCAGGCCGAGGGCTTGGGCGGTGTTCTGCTCGATAGCGTCATTGCTGACGGCCACTGATGCGCAGCCGCTGGCCAGCAGCACGGCCATGGCCAGCAAGTGGATGGCGGCACGTTTGGGAAGTGAGTAGGTCATGTTGGGGTCGTCTCAGAAAACGGAAAATTAAAGCACGCCAAGCCGGTGGCAGTGGTCGTAGCGGTCGGAACTTGCCCGCGCCGACCTTGGCGCTGCTGCGCCAGAGGTAATCGCCGGTCAGGTTGATGTGCTCCCAGCCCAACGGCGACAGGTACTGCAACAGCGCATCATCTACGACATGACCGTTGCCACGCAGCCCATGCGCTGCCCGCTCCAGATAGACCGTGTTCCACAACACGATGGCCGCCGTCACCAGATTGAGGCCGCTGGCACGGTAGCGCTGCTGCTCGAAACTGCGGTCGCGGATTTCGCCCAGGCAGTTGAAGAACACGGCGCGGGCCAGCGCGTTGCGCGCTTCCCCCTTGTTCAGCCCGGCATGCACCCGGCGGCGCAACTCGACGCTTTGCAGCCAGTCCAGGATGAACAGCGTGCGCTCGATACGGCCCAGCTCGCGCAGCGCCACGGCCAGGCCGTTCTGACGCGGATAGCTGCCGAGCTTGCGCAGCATCAGCGAGGCCGTCACTGTGCCCTGCTTGGGCGCAAGCCGAAGATGACCGACAGCAAGATCGAGTCGGCCAAGAACCTCGGCGTGTCCATTTCTCAGGGCGCCGCAGTGGGCGGCAGTTCGGTGCAGGCCGGGCGCAGCAACGCGGTCAGCACTGCGCCAGTGCGAGGGCTGCGACTGGCCGTGGTGCCCCATGAGCTGGGCACGGGCCGCATTGGAAGGCGACATGGGCGCTGCCCCATACCCTGAAAAGCCTCAAAACGGCCCGTAGGCGCGTTTTAACCCCCTCGGACATACACAAACCCCACACCCAAGCCCCATTGAGCGCCTTCTAGGCCCGTTTCCGGCCCTTGCAGGGGGGTATCGGGGGCGTAGCCCCTGATGGTGGCGGCTGTTTTGCAGCGCTCAAAACCGCGCCAGGCACGAACGCGGGGCACAGCCTCTGCAAGCCGCCGCCCGTCTTCGCGCCCTGGAAAGCGGGGTTTTGCTGCGCCTGGTGCTGCGCAGCGGTGGTTATCGGCACAGCGCTTGCGCCTCACCTGGGGGAGAGCGAGACGCGCAGCGGCTACGCCCTTTGCTCTGCCCCCCAGCGGGGGGCCTGGTGATTGCGCGTCGAACACACGCGGTGAGCGCTGCGCACGCGCACTCGTGGATTAAAAAAGGATTAAGAAAGGATTAGCTTAGTTTCCGCCGACGGCTGAAACCCAGCATTGGCGCGGCTTTTCGGCCTATTCGGCCTGTGGATAGCGTAGCTGCTGGAACGGTATGGCGTACCGGATCAAGCGCGGGGCTTTCGTCGCTGCGCTGCCTTCTTGGCCAAGTGCAGCCGCTGCGTTCCGCTGGCCTTCTTTTCGACGTGCACCAGGTCGCCGCGAATCTCGTAGCTGAACCCCTCGCCGTGGGCTGCGCTGGCCTCTGTCACAGCATCCAACGCCTTCCGCAGCTTCTGCCGCCCGCTGGTCGGACTCGCGTCCTCACTGCCACACAGCTTGAGCAAGGTTTCGACCTTAAACGGGAATGGTGTGAACTGGTCGGCCCCGTACAAAGCCCGCAGCTTGGGGTTCAGCACAATCACCCATTCCTGCGTTTCCTCGTCCTTGTAGGCCTCATCGACCAGTCCGCCGATGAAGCTGTACCGCTCTTGCTTTATGCGGATGGCATTGGCCCGCAAGCGCTCGATGCGAGTTAGCAGCGTCGCCCGGTTCTTGCCAGTGTCCGTCTTGCCCATGAGCTTCAATAAGGCGTAGGACGTGACGCGGCATTGACTGCCCAGCTCCTGAAGGCGCACGGCGTGCAGCACGCTTTCGTACACGTCGAGGTCACCTTGGTCGAGGCGTTCGCCCGTGTAGTGGATCTCGATGCCATCGAGGGCCGCGAGCTGCTCGCCCTTGACGAAGCGCCGCCGCCCCTTGCGGATCGCGCCGAACAGTGCCGACCGTAGAAAGCCGTTCGGCACTGCCCGGACAGGCTCCGGCCATAGCGGCAACTGAACCACCTTGGCCGGGGCGTTCTCGCGCTCCCGCTCGGCCCGCTGGCGGGTCTTTTCCTGAATCTCGCCCATGCGGGCAAGCAGATCATCAAGCCTTGCCATCGTCGCCATTCAACTCAGACCGCTGCGCCCGCAGCTCGGCGTGCTCGCGCTCGAAAACGGCATTCTCGGCCTGTTCCTGCCATGCCGCCAGTTCCTGGCCGTGCAGGTGCTGGGCCGGGGCTACGTCCACGCCGAAGCTGTCGCGCAGTGCTGCTAGCGTGAGGGCCATTTCTTCCCCGGTTCTCATTTCGCGTGCGCCTTGTGCGCCTCAACGTAGGAACGCAAAACTGCATTCATCCTGGTCTGATAACGCTTTCCCGTTTGGCGAAAGAAGTTCAAAACGTCCTCGTCAATGCGCAGCGAAATCTGCTTCTTTCCATGCGGGAAATCTACCGCTTTCGCCCAAACGGCATCCGGTCGAAATGGCGCGTCACTCGTGTCGATCTGGTCATCAGGCATAGATGCCAACGCAGCCAGCCGTGCCCGCTGCTCGTCCGTCACGACAGGGGGATTTTTCAGATCAAGAGTTCGCTTCACGATATTGCTGTTGCTCATGAGAAATGGCCTTTCGGGCAGAAATGATGCGGATGGATTCCTCTTCTCGAACGGTGTAGACCACGTACAAAACAGACCAGACAGCCAACCCAATCGTTGCCCAGCGATCTTCCCCGTAGTCCTCGCGTCCGTCGTAGGACTCGATGCGCCCATCGTCATAAAAGACAAGTGCGGCGTCCTCGAAAGAGATGCCGTGTTTTTGCAGATTCAGTGCAGCCTTGTCGGCATCCCATTCAAGCTTCATGCCGTCATTGTATCTATATTTGAATATACATTCAACGAGAATATCCCCTATCGTTCTCTCGGTAGTTCTCCCGCTGCTCGGCCATAAGGCCGCGCACCTGCTCGCGCCTGCTGCTGTCGCTCAGGATGCGGTCGAGGATGGCAGTGCGAGCCTCTTTGGGCGCGGCGTTGTAGCTGTCGATCAGCCCGCGCAAGTTCTCCGGCGCGGCCTTCCACTGCTCGCCCCGATCACTCCAGCCGCTGGCCTTCATCTCGCGCTTGCGGGCCATCGCGGCGAAGTCCTCGGGCACCTTCTGCCGCTCTCGCTCTGCCCGTTTCTCGGCGTCCTGGCGCTGCTTTTGCTCCAGTTCCTGCCGGGCCTTGGCCTAGCGTAGCTTCTCCAGCTCGGCCACCTTGGCCAGCGCCGGGGACTGTTCGGGCTGGATGCGTAGGCGGGCCATGTCGCGGGCGCTGCTGGCCCGCTGCTCGGCATCGAGGACGCGAGGCCCGAGGCGCTGCCATTCGGTGTGCTGCGCTGCGCGCTGTTTCTCCAGCTCGCGCAGTTCGGGCGCGTGGCCGATGCCCTTGTCGTGAAGCCACGCCTGTACCTTGTGCGCTTCGCGCCATGCCTGCGCCTGGTCGCGGGCTGAGGCGCTGCCTGCTTCGGTGTGCTGGTTCTGGAGCGCCTGGCGCTCGCCTTCGGCCTTCAAAACGGCCTGGTCACGCTCTACCAGGTCAAGCGCACGCGGCGGCCGCTGCCGCTCGATCTCGGCGGCAAGCTCGACAGCGCTCATGCGCTCGATGCGCTCCCGTTCGGCCTGGTCGCGCTGTTGCGCCTGGCGGTCCTGCTCGGCCTGGTCGCGTTTGGCCTGGTGAATTTCGCCGGACAGATCATCGATGGCCGCCATCAGCGGCAACCACGTTTGCCGCCACAACGGCCAGGAGGCCAGCCAGCAGCGCTTTTCTCATGTCGGCAGCTTCCCGATGGTGCACCGTACCTCGTCAATCTCCATGACGAGGCCGGCCATGTTGCCCTGTATGCGCCGGGTCTGAATGTCCACCAGGCGGCAGAAGGTGCGCGCCTGGCGCACGACCTCCGAGTCAAATCCACCGACCGGCACGATGCCGGAGCCCACCAGTACTTGACCGTTTTTGCACTGCGCCCGGATGAAGTCACCCGCTGCCGACAGCTTCCGGGCGTTCTGTGGCGCGCTGCCCAGGTCGCACACGGAGTCGTCGGTTTGACCGCCGACCAGGGAGGCCGCGCCGGCCGGTTCAATTACGCAAATCAACAGGCTGGCCAACACGGCACCTCCTCGCCTGATTGCTGTTTTTCCGCCCATCGTCACGCCTTGGTCTTGATCTGGAACAGCTCCCAGAGCCCGGGATGCATGCGGCGCGCGGCCGGCTCGCCTTCTGGTGCCTCCCAGCCCTGCCAAGCCCGCAGGGTGCCATGCACCAGGGCGGCAGCTTCCGTCTGGGTCAGGCCGGACCTCTCCCGGGCGGCCCAGACCTCGACCGGCGTCGGGCTATTCATCAGGGGTTGTGCTTGTGCCATGCCTCGGCCCCCTTCAGCAGGCGCTGGAGTCGAGCCAGCATGTCGTGTAGCGGCACGCCGCGCGCAGCCTCAAACGCTTGATAGGCCTCCAGCGTTTCTGGCGAGGCTTCCAGGTCCGCGTAGCCGTCGCCACGCTCGACGCTGTCCACGCCGGCAGTGCTGACGGTGAAGGTCTGGGTGCGGCCGTTGATGGAGTCGCGGGCCTTCAGTTCGATGCCGGCGTCGTTGCCTTCACCGAGCTGCATTAAAGTTGAGGGCGAATCGTGCGGTACAAATTGTTGTTAATGAACACCTTGATGGCGAAGCCATTCAAGGATTGGTCAATGAAGGCCACGCGGTCGTAAACGCCCACTTGGTAGGTGGTGCGGTCCTCCCAATTGCTGCCCACGGTGACATTCACAGTGCCAACAGCGTTGCCCACACAGACCTTTTTGCCTAGTGGCTTGTCCTCGCTCGGGTAGAGGCCAGCACCGTCACCAATGCCCACGGAAAAGCTCGTAAAGGGGCCATTGCCCCACCATCCGGCGTTGTTCTGTGCCTGGACTTGCGCGGGTGTGCCTTGCACGGCATTGCTGCCCGAGGAAAGGGCGCTTGTACCTGCAGGGCAGGGTTCGTAGTAGTTGTTGTACTCGACGCTGGCATAGCTGCGCGTGCCGTTCTGGCTGGTGGCCATGGTGCACGTTGGGAAGGGGTCAGGCTTCCACTTGAAGATGGCTGCATACAGCCGCTTGATGGGCGGAACACACTGAGAAACGGCCATTGGGCCAGCAGGGTTAGAGAGGCACAAAAGCACCTCACAACCCCAATCGTCCGCGTGTGCTGCACTCGAAAAAGTGGCGGCAAACGACACGGAAAATGTAGCTAAAACACGCGAAAGTTTCATCTTTTTTCCTCTCTAAAAATGGTGATATTTTGCCTGAAAAATCAGGCAAGACTTATCCGTTTCACGCGCCTTTCTTGGTGGTTAGCCCCTTCTTGGCTTGTGACTGATCGCCCTTGCTGAGCATCCCCAGAAACTCGGCCTTGTAGGCTTCGGATGCCTCAAGCTGGCCCCTGATTTTCGCCAATTCTTCGCGGGTCGCGGCGGCATCGGGTTCGCGCCTGGTCGCGCTCGCCCTGGGCTTTTGTCAGCCGCTCGGCCACGCGGTGGGCCTCCTGGGCGGCGGCTTCGGCCTTGGCCTTCACGGTCGCCAGCTCGGACCGCGCCTGGTCGCGTTCGGCGGGAGCGGCCTGGATGGCTTTCTTCTGCTCGGCCAGCTCTGCGGCGGTCTGGCCAGCCGGTGGCCACCTGGTCGATGGAGCCTCGCCCGGTTTCTTGCGTGTTTTGGTGTTTGTCGCCCTTGCGGCCATAGCGCCCGTGGTGGCCTTGGCAAGCCACTACCCCCTGGGCAGCTCTAAAAAACCGCTCAAACGCCGTTCTGGTGGGTTCTGCGATGGTGTTTCGAGGAGAGGCCCCCTTTTCCATTCATGAGCAGATGCAGGGGGTGCCTCTGTCGGCGTTCAGCCGACAGTAGGGGGGCGCAGCCCACAGGGGAGCCGAGGGGCAGCATGCCCCTCGCCAAGGAGCGCCCCTAGGGCGCGGGCGGGACGCCGGGGGGAGAAGCCGCAAAGCGGCCCTTTGTGGTGCCCCCCAGCGGGGGGCCTCGATTTACTGTCTTTTGGACTTTTTGGGGTGAGAAACGCGCCTAAGCGCGTTTAGAGGGGGCGTTTCGCCCCCTGGGGGGTGGGCGTAGCCCACGTTTCTTCCCCCCTGAAGGGGGGACACTTGAAAGGGGGTTCAACGTCCACGGGGGTTTGTGCGTAACCCGCGCGCGTAGTATTAAAAGAAGTATTAAAGAAGATTAGGGAGTTATCCACAGGCTTGTAAGTCGTTGATTCATAACGTAAAAAACCGACTTCAAGCCCGAAATTCTGCGGATGCTACGACGGTAAAAGCGCGGATGCTACGACGGTAAAAGTGCGGATGCTACGACGGTACGCGCGGATGCTACGACGGTAAAAGCGCGGATGCTACGACGGTAATTTATCCACAGATTATGGCAAGTTATCAACAGATTATGGCAAGTTATCCACAGATTTGAGGGTTCAACGGTAGCTTGGCGTCTGGATTGCGGGTGACGTGTACAAGCGACTTGCCGCCGGGACAGCGCTCAACCAGGTAGCGGAAGTGCTCGCCGTGGCTCTTGGCGACGGTGGCCAAGTCTTCCAAGGCCGTGGCCAGCGTCTTTTCCTCGAAGTCCTTTAGTGACTTTGCGTTGCTGCCGCACAGCTCATGCAGCTTGGCCACGGTGTAGGGGAAGGGCTGGCGGTGGGTCGCATAGAACCCATGCAGCCACTTGGCTAGGGAGGTGCGCAAGTCGCGCCTGATCTGCCAAGAAACCTTTGTGTATCCATCGCCTTGGTACAGGGCAACGATGCGTTGATTCAAAACGATGATGGCGCGGCCCGTTTCCTCATCGTGATACGCCTCGTCGATCAAGCTGCCCGAGTACGTGTAGCGCCCTTGGCGAACCTCTAGGGCGGTCGCTTGCAGCTCGGCAAGCTGCCGTCGCAGTACCTGCCGATTGCCCCCGGTGTCCTTTTTGTCCAGGAGCTTCAAGAGCTGGTAGGTTGTGACTTCGCAGCGGTTGCCCAACTGCTGTTCGCGTGCGACGTGAACGAGGCATTCCCACACCGTCAAATAGTCCTGGCACAAGCGAATGCCGGTGTACGTGATGGAAGCGTTTTCAACGCTGGCCATCAACTGGCGCTTGAGGAAAGGGCGCTTGCCGCGCTGTATCGCGGCAAAGAGGGCCGACCGAAGCAAGCTGTTTGGCACTCCGCGCTGCGTCTCCGCCCAAAGCGGCAATTGAAGCTGCCGCAAGAGGCTTTTTTGTGCGTTGGCCTCCTGCCTGGCGCGAAGGTTGTCCAATGACAGTTCTAAGTTGCTCATGCGTCCCCATTGGTTGTGTAGTCGCGTTCAAGAACCGCCCTGTAGAAGGTCGAGCGCGTAATGCTGTACCTGGTGCAAATGTCCTTCACTGACACGTCTTGCGACGTGTAGAGCGCCTTCATTTCCCGCTTGGCCTTGGGCGTGACCTTGGTCGGTCTGCCGCCCATGCGTCCGCGTGCGCGTGCAGCCACAAGGCCCGCTTTGGTGCGCTCCCTGATGGTGTTGCGCTCGAACTCGGCCAGCGCAGAAAACAGGTGAAACGTGAACTTGCCCGATGCGCTCGATGTGTCGATGTGCTCGGTCAAGCTCTCGAACGTCACGCCACGCGAAGCCAGGTCGTTCACGATGGCCACCAGCTCGGCCATGCTGCGGCCAAGGCGGTCTAAGCGCCACACCGTGAGCACGTCGCCACGGCGAAGGGTGCGCAAGCACTCTTCGAGCTGCGGGCGGCTGGCCTTGCCTGAGCTGACCTTCTCCGAAAACACACGGTCGCACTGCACCTTGGCCAGCGCGTCGAGCTGCAAGGCCATGTCCTGGTCGTCGGTGGACACGCGGGCATAGCCCAGGCGCAGGCTGTTGGTTTCGTTTGTGCTTTTATCCATACGTTTATTATGCATTGAAAAAGATACTTGTTTAGATACACAAAAGGCCAAAAAAAGGCCAAGGCTTTTAGCGCTTGGCCATGATGCGAAAAACGACCGTTTTTCGTACAAATCCCTCTCCAGCCTCATTTTTCGTACTTCTTCTTGAGCTGGTCGGCGGCTTCCGGGGTGTTGATTGGCTTGTCGGGTGCGTCAGCCGCAACCTGCTTGAGTTGCGGGCGCGACTGGCAAGCGCTCAGGGAACCTACTGTGATGACGGCCAGCAGCGCGACCACCAGGAGACTCGTTTTTGTGTGCTTTTTCATCGTAAAACGCCTAGGAAAGTGGCCTAATTATAGCTTCTTTTATCACCATTTTTTGGTGCTCTTTTGCTTGCAATTTGGAGCATGTTACGCACCTCTTTTATCGTCGTTTTGATGCCGTTTTCCTTCAAGATGTTGGCTATCTGGCGAGCGTCGTAGTTCTTGCGAAAGTGCATGTCTTTGATGTGCTTAGACAGCTCTGCAAGGGTGTCGCTGTGGGGTATGAACTTAGGTGGTAGGGCAGGCGCTTCGGCCAATGTCTTGGCAACTTCAGCAACCTTGTCGGCTTGATAGAGTTTGGGCTTCACTTTGGCGTTTTCCTCTCAAGAAGTGGTCATTTTAATTGACGCTACGGCTGCAAGGCAGCCTATCCCGCCATCGTGCTACGCATCGAGCCAGCAAAGCTGTCTCGACCCATTCGGGCTTCAGTCGGGGCGAGGCTCTAGGGGGACGTGCGAGCACATCCCCCATGGCCGCACGGCCACCCCCTGAATGCGGGTAAGGCGCGGGTACGCGCCCTACCCTGCCGCCCTGCGGCTTCTCGCTTCGCTTGCGTGGCCGTGCGGCCACAGAAGTGAGCAGGCGTAGCCTGCTTTGTTGCCGAGGTTCACGCCGGTGTGGCCGGTCATCACCTCGCTGAGTTCGTCGCCAAGTTGCACCGTAACCCACACGTTCGAGCTGCGCGGACTTTCGCGGCATAAACGGTTCCCCCCTACGGGCTACCCCCCTCCATTTATTCCACGTTCCGCACATCCCTCTCTTTCGTGGGTTCCATGCCACTTTTTACGGCGACGAACTCAGCGAGGCGATGACCTCTTAACCCACAAGGAGCATAGCGTGAACACTGCAAAACCAAATACACAATCCGGCTCAGAATCTAGCAACGCGATGCAAGTTTCTAATTCAAAACAGGCCGAAGTTAACACACTTCGCAAAGCCTTTGTGGGTCAGAAATACGAGGTGAAATTCACCGATGATTCATTGGGAGCGGTGGCATTTTTGCAAGTCACAGAGGCCGGGGCGGTGTACATGATTGGCTTTTCTGGCAAACGTGCAAAGCCTGATTTTCACTACCGCTTCCGCTCCACCAAGCACGCCGATCGCTACCAAGACTCTTGGCATAAAGGGCTTGTGAGCCGTGCCACTGCCAAGGCCGAGCGCAAGGCAGAGAAGGCCGCGAAGCTGTCACAACCTCACTCTTTGGAAGTTGGTGACGTTTTGGTGTCATCTTGGGGATATGAACAGACCAATTACGACTACTACCAGGTCACGCGCTTGGTGGGCAAGCAGTCGGTAGAAATCCGCGAGCTGGCCCAGCAGGCAGCGGAGACAGGCTTTTTGCAAGGTGAATGCGTGCCAGTGCAGGGCCGTTTCAAGGGTGAACCGATGGTGAAGCGTGTCAACGAAAACGGCACCGTGAAGGTTCGTAGCTGGGGCGTGTGGGCTTACAAGAAAGAATCCATCAAGGTGGCAGGATTCGAGATTTTCAAGCCTGACAATTACACCGCTTACGCTTGATTTTCAGACACATTAAACGCGATAATATCATAATACGGCAGGGGTGAAGCCCTCACAGAAGCCAACATCAAGCGCGGCACCGTGGTTCATGTTTCAGCGGTGAACGTGGGCGCGTCATCCCTCTACGCTGGCCCTTGGTGGCGTTGTAGGTGGCGCAGCGGTGGCCGCGCTCACAGACGGCAAGGATTGGGGCACCAGGTCAGCGCTTACGGAGCTGGGTGCAGCCGCAGGGGACAAGCTGGCCGAGCGAACAGGCCAAACCGAGGGCTTGCGCTTCCTTGTTGCCGCGCTCCAGGCCGTGCTGTGCCCCCACGACCTGAGCGAACTCGGTCTGCATCTCGCTCAGGGCCTTGGCCCCGCCCAGCCACTTGCGGGCATTCAGCCGCCCGGTGGCCTCATCGAGCGGCACCACGTAGGCGTACATGTGCGGCGTCGTCTCGTCCCGGTGGATGCCGGCATAGACCACGTTGGCGCCGCCGTGGCGCTCTCGCAGCCACTTCAAAGCGTCGTTGAAGTAGGCATCCCGCCCTTGCCCTCCCAGCCAAAGTTGATGGGCTGTTCCCTGCGCACGGCGCAGTACGCCGTGCATGACCTTGTGGCCGAGTGGTGGGTTTCGGTCGTGAAGCTCAACGGCCCTGGCACCGTGTCGGCCTATGTTGTGAATGACCGCGTGGCCTGGGGCGAGCGTCGCGACAAACTGCACCTGTCGGCGTTCTCGGCAACGGTTGTTGCCGACCAGGAAGACCAGGACGCTGCCCTGTTGGGTCACGGAGATCTGCGCCGTAGGAAAGAGTCTCGCGCGTAAATTCAAATTTGTAGTAACATGATTGTATGAAAATCCGGTTTGAATGGGACCCGGTGAAGGCTCTGGCCAATGTCAGCAAGCACCGTGTGAGCTTTGAGACAGCCGTCCGCGCCTTCGCTGATCCGTTCGCCCTGGCGGAGCAAGACCGCATTGAGGGTGGCGAGTACCGCTGGCAGACCCTGGGCTTGGTGGATGCTCATCTGTTGCTACTGGTGGCCCACACGGTTTGGGAGGAAGAGGCCGAAAAGGACGGAACCACCGTCGAAGTCATTCGCATCATCTCGGCGCGTCGCGCCGAACCGTTTGAGAGACGCCGCTATGAAAACCAAGACCGTTCGCTATGAAGTTGACCTAGCCAACCTGCCGCCGCTGACGTCGGCGCAGCAGGCAGAAATCAAAGCGCTGGCCGAGATGCCAGACAACGCGATCGACACCAGCGACATCCCGCCACTGACCGATGCGTTCTGGAAAAGCGCCGTGCGCAATCCCTTTTACAAGCCGTTGAAGACCTCCACCACGGTACGGGTTGACGCCGACGTTCTGGCTTGGCTAAAGGCACAGGGCAAGGGCTACCAGACACGCATCAATGCCATCCTGCGGGACGCCATGATCCGCTCGCTGCACCATGAGAACTGAACCAGAAATGCAGATCACGCTTGCCGAAGCCTGGGAGCGGGCCAAGCAAGGCCGCGTGCGCGGCTAACTCCAGGCCGTGGCCACGCTGCGGCCGCAGCTCGTCAATGGACTGATCCCTGCCCGCCCGGTAGGTGGCGGCCAGCTCGTCGGCCTTGGCCGCCCTGCGCTTGCCTCGGCTTCGAGCTGCTGCCGCAGCTCCTGCACCTGCTTTTGCGCCATCGCGGCCTGGGCCTGCTGCTGCTCTGCCCGCGCCTTCTGGTTGCGCAGCTCGTGCCCCTGCTCGAACAATGCCTTTTCCTTCGTCTTAATGGCCCGCTGGCGGGCTTGGAACTCATGGGCTAGGGCTAGGGTGCTGCCTGCGTCCTCAAGCGCTTCTAGGGCCTTTTTCGTGGGTTTGCCGACCGCAATGCTGGCCTTGTCCAGCATCCCCAGCTCTACCGCCTGGTCGTGTGCCTGGTTGACCAGGCCGTAATGGCGCTTCACCCGCTCATGCTTGGCCCTGCTGCCCTTGATGAAGACAAGCAAGGAACCATCATTGCGCTGGTTGCCGAGGCCGACGACTGCGCCCGAGCCATCGCCAAAGGTGACACCGTTTTTGTGGCCCGTGGCCAGCGCACCAGGCTAATTCGTGAGTGAGCCGGGAAAGCGCTAGAATTTGCGACAGAGTGCAATCCAACAGAGGTGAAAACATGAGCTTTCTTATGCTGCTTCTTGGACTTGTCTTTTTCGGTGCTGTTTTGCTGTATTTTATCGGCTCAATCGCACTCGAAACCGACAAGGAAAAAGCAAACCGCTATCTTGCCAAATTGCACGACCGCGACGAGGTGCGATGAAGCAGAAACAAGGCGGCGGGCACTGGTGCGCTAACACCAAGCCCGCCTAACCATCCCCGACTGTGTGGAGTCATGGATGGCTGAGAACCAGTTTACCAAGGGGGACACCCTGCCCCCAGGCATCGAAGCCGACCCGCTGGCCAAAGCGTTTGTCTATCGCATGAGCCGTGATGCCTTGATGATCGTCACCAACCTGCACCGAGTCCGCGACTTGCCTTGCATGGACATGCTGGCCAAGATCGACGCGCACCTAGAGAACCCATTGCACCTACTGGTGAAGGACGGCCAGAAACCGCACTCAGGCGCGAATTTCACGCCAGCAGGTAGAGGGAGGTGCTACGGGGCCACGCTTGAGGGCGACAGGCTCACGATTACGGCCCCTGCCAAGGGCAAGGGCAAGGGCAAGGGCGTTGCGGACGCGCTCAAGCCGGATGCCTAGCCATGCTGAAAACGGTCGTTTTTCGCATCATGGCCAAGCGCTAAAAGCCTTGGCCTTTTGGCCGTTGTAGTTGCCCTAAGCAGCGCGGCCCTGGCTGACCCCCCACCAGCCGCTCAGGCTCAAGCTGCGCAACCTTTCCAAGCGACAAAGGCCGTCGCAGCACCCGCCGCCGCCACGCCTCAATCAATCGCCGTGCAACAGCGTGTTGACCAATTGGCGATCTTGACGCAAGAGCGCAACGAGATATTGGCCAAACTCAACAAGTTGGAAGCCAACGGCGATAAGGCAGTTTTGGCACGAATCCAAGCCGATTTGCAATCCATCGACCGCGAAATTGCGCGTGCATCGCGGCAACCCATTTACCCGACTTCTAGCGTTGCAACTACTCAGGTTGCAAGCGCTAAACCCGTGTCTGCCGCACCAACGGCAAACCAAGAATCTCAGGCTCAGGAAAGTGAAAAAGTCACTTACGAGGGTTGGGATATTTTCAAAAACTTTGGCCGTAAAGGAAATTAGCCATGAACCGCATTTTCAACCCGCTGATTGCCCAGCACCGTAAGGTGGCTGCGGCTGTGGCGATTGCTGCCGCGTCGTCCAACGCTCTCGCATTGGGTGGCCTGGATAAGGCGAAAACCGCTGCTGACGACATTAAGACCGGGCTTTATGCCCTAGTCGGTGTCGTCGCCCTGACTTACCTGATTTATCTCGGTGTGATGGCATTCACCGAGAAAAAATCTTGGGCAGATTTTGGGTGGGGCGTGGTGTACGTCTCTCTGGTGGGCGGCGCTGTTGCGCTCGGCTCCTGGGCTTGGACACTGTTCGCCTGATGCCATGACAGACGAACAGCCACCAGAAAAGTACATCAGCTACAACGGTCTTGGGCGTAGCCCAATGATCTGGGGCATTCCGTACATGGTCGGCCTGGCGATCATGTGTTTATCGCTGATCGGCGGTTTATTGCTCGGCACCTTCGTTGGTGGCCTGGGCTGGCTGTTTGCCCTTATCGGGGTGCCAGTTGCCTTGTTCGTCAAGATGCTTTGCGCCAATGACGACAAGGCAATCCAAATTCTGATGCTCGAAGTAAAATGGAGCATTCTTAAAGCGCTCAGTGGCAACGCCAAATATCACGGCGGGACTATGGCCATTGCCCCAACAACCTACGGTCGCAAGCTCAAAAATGTTAAGCGCTATTTTAAAAAAACAGTTCGCGGGTGAGGAACAACTGCCCCCGTATAACTACCACGTCAGAGACACGATTGTGTCTCTTGAGGATGGGCGCGTGGCGTTCATTCTCAAGGCAAAGAGCCTGCCCTTTGAAGTGACCAGCGACAAGGTATTGGAGAACCAATACGATGGGTTGAACGGGCTGCTCCTGAGCATAGCCAAGTCCACCGGCTCGCGCCTGGCAGTGTGGGCACACCTCGACCACTACCAAACGGAGTTCAAAACGGACTACCGATTTGGCTACGAATGGATGCGCCTTTTCAGTGCCAAGTACATGGCCAAGTTTGAAGGCACAGATATTTTCGAGAACGATTTTTATCTGACCTTCATCCTGAAACCGGGCATGAATGACAACCTGGAAGAGTGCATTCGTGAGCTGGAAGAAATTCAGCTCAGTGTGACGCAAACCGTTGCGCCCTATGAATGCGAAGTGCTGTCGATGTACGAGCACGATGGCAACCAGTTCAGTCAGTTCTACGAGTTCATTGCGTACCTGTACAACGGCTTTTGGGAGCGCGTCCCCGTGACCTCGCTCCCGCTGTTTCAGGCAGTGCAAACAAGCGCTTTGCACCATGGCTACAAGCTGCTTGAAACGCGGTTCCCGGACGGTGGCAACCGCTACAGCGCGTTTTTCGATTTGAAGGACTTCCCGGATCCCACGACGCGGGGGAAATTCAACCCGCTGCTGGAGCTGCCGTTTCCCTTCATCATGTGCTTGTCGTTCACCTTCATTAATACGGCTGACTCCATCCGAATGATTAACCAGTCGCTGAACAAAATGGAATCGGCTGGTGATGAGGCGGTGGAGCAAATGGACGATATGAGCCTGGGCAAAGGCGCGATCATGTCCGGCCAGGTGTATTTCGGTGAACTGCACGGCGCGTTGGCCGTGTATGGTAAGACCGAAAAGCAAACCGAAGACCGGGGCGCGACGGCCCGGACTACGCTCAGTGGTTCATGCGCGACTCAGTTTGTGCCCGCCACCATTTCAGCGCCGGAAACGTTCTTCTCGATGTTCCCGGGCAACGTCAAACGCCGCCCGCGTCCGATGCCCAAAACAACCCGGAATTTGTTGGGTTTGTTCAGCATGAACACCTACAGCTCGGGCAAGCAATACGGCAATCCTTTGGGCGACGGTTCGGCGGTCATGCCGCTGCAAACAACCGTGCATGGCGTGTACCACTTCAACTTTCACTACTCGCTGCCTGAGCTGGATTCACGCGGCGAAAAACGCGCTGGCCACACGGTCATTTTGGGCGCGACTGGTGCCGGTAAGACCACGCTGCAAACCACGCTCTTGACCTTCCTGGGAAGGCTGGACAACAAGCTGTTTGCCGTGGACAAGGACGGCTCTATGCGCGGCTTCATCGAAGCCGTGGGCGGGACGTACTTCCGGCTGGCCAGCGGCGAGCCTACGGGCTTGAATCCCTTCCAACTGCCCGACACACCGCAGAACCGCAACTTCCTCTATGACCTGGTGGGCGCGTGTGGCCGCAAGGCTGGCCAAGAGGGCACGGCAGAGGACACCAAGGACATTAAACGGGCGGTGGACAACGTGTTTGAGCTGCCGTTTGAGCAACGGCGCTTCGGGGTGCTTCTGCAAAGCATCCCCGACCGTGGCGAAAACTGCTTGGCCCGCCGCCTGGCTGACTGGTGCTATGGCGAGGTGGACGGACGTTATGCCTACGCCCTGGACAACCCGCAAAACAACTTCGATTGGGAAGGGTTCAAGCGCGTTGGCTTTGACGTGTCGGATTTCTTGGTGGCTGGCCACCCAGCCACTGAGCCAATTTTGGCTTACCTGTTCCACCTCAAGACCTTGATGCAGCGCGACGGCGCGTTGCTGGCCACGGTCGTTGAAGAGTTCTGGTTGCCGTTGCAATACCCCACCACGGCAGACCAGATTCTTGATTCCCTGAAAACAGGCCGTCGCCGGGGTGAATTCATTGTGTTGGTGTCGCAGTCCCCCGAGGACGTGATTAGAAGCCCGCTGCTGCCTGCGGTGCTGCAACAGACACCGACCAAGATTTATTTGCCCAACCCTGACGCGGAATACACCACGCCAGACGGCGGTGGTTATTCGCGCTTCGGCTTGACCACCAAAGAGTTTCAAAAGCTCAAGAAACTTGGGCTGCAAAGCCGCATGTTTATGGTCAAGCAAGGTTCGCAATCCAGCTTGGCCAAGCTGGATTTGAACGGCATGGGTGATGACATTGCCGTGCTGGCAATGGATGCCGAAGACTTCAAGTATCTGGATGCTGCCAAGGCGCAAGCTGGCACGCATCCTGACCAGTGGGTGCCCCTCTACAAGGTGCTCCGCAAAAAAGGCCGCGAAAAAGTTTCTCAACCCGCAACCGTGAAGGAATGACCATGGATCTGAAAGGTATTTTGAAGACAACCAGAGCGGCCAGTGGCGCTTTGGTTGTCGTCTTCGCTGGAGCTGCGCAAGCGCAGATTCCAGTGACTGACGTTGCCCACATTTCGACCAGCATTAAAAACCAGGTCGAAAGCATTGCCAAGTGGGGCCTGCAGTTCAGCCAATTGCAGCAACAAATTCAGCAGTATCAGCAACAGTACGCGGCCATCACTGGCCCGCGTGGCATGGGTGCTTTGCTGGATAACTCGTCGCTGAAAGCTGCATTGCCCGCTGACTGGCAACAGGTTCTCAGTGACGTAAAGAAGACCAGTGCCTACATCAATGAGCGCAAGAAATACCCGACATTGAGCGCTTTGCCCAAAGCGAATGCACTGTATGACGTGATTGCTTCGCAGAACGCAGTGATGGGCGACTTATACGGCAAGGCCAATAACCGATTGAGCCTTATTCAGTCCCTGAATGCGCAGATTGATTCAGCCAACGACCCGGCTGCTAAAGCCGATTTGGCTAACCGCCTTATCAGCGAGCAAAACGCTATTCAGGCTAACCAAAATCTGGTGACCATTCTTCAACAAAAGCACCGTCAAGAGATTGAGGAAGCTGCATTACAGGCAACCAAGGAGAACACATGCAAAGAATTCAAGCGCTCAGGCTGCTGATCGTCAGCGCCATTTTAATCGTTGCCGGTTGCTCAAGTGAGAAAGTCCCTTCGGTGGCCGATTACATGCACGACATGGACGAGACTAGAAAAATTCTCGACATGCACAGGTCCAACCCAGCCAAGTATCAATCTGACGCCCGAGTGCAGAACGCTGCTGCCGCGTGGTCTGCTTATTTGGCGGCTAAAGCCTTCTCGCGCCCGTTATCAAAGTGCTGGGCTAGCAAGCCTCCAACCACTGCCGGGACAGACCATGCCTGTTTAGATAACAACAAGTTCAAGAGATAATACCATGGATGAAGCAGCGCCAATTACTTGGCTTGTCGGTGAAATAAACAAGATTGTGAGTTCTGGCGCTGGTTCCGCCGCATCAGCCATTGCCACGGCGGTAACGCCCCTGGCTGCGGTTGGCTTCGGTATTTACATCATCCTGATCTGCATCAATTACATGCGCGGCGCAGAGACTGAGCCTGTAATTGATTTTGGCGTTCGGTGCGCGGGTTTCGCTGTGATTATTGGCCTGGGCTTGAATGCCGCGAACTACACCAGCACGGTTATTCCTATCGTGACTGGCGTAGGCAGTGATTTGGCTTCGGCGGTCAGCGGTGGCAGCGCCTCCGCTGGCACGTTAGACCAACTCGCCCTCCACTACCTGAAGATTCTTGATGATGGCTACGAATCGGCCAGCAGCAGCGGATTTCCATGGAATGCGGGTTCCATGCTCCTGTATTTCATGAAATACACATGCATCCTGGTCGGCCTGATTCCGTTCCTGGTTGCAGCAACGATTGCAATCATCATTGCTGATGTTGGCTCTGTCTTGGTCGCCATGATCGGGCCGCTGTTTTTCGCCTTCCTGATATTTCCCGCGACACGGCAATATTTCTCGGCCTGGCTCAACACAGCGTTGAGCTATGCCCTGATTCCCGTGTTCGTGGCGGTGATTGCCACCATATCCGTGGGTCTTTCAAAAACCATGCTTTCCGGCAGTGGCTCGCTTGATGACGTGTCGTTGAAAGCGGTGTTCCTTGCATCAATGGGCAATCTGACGCTGCTATTCCTTTTGAAACAGGTGAGTGCCCTGGCGTCGTCCCTGAGCGCGGGCGGTATCAATGCCTCAATGCCGGGGAGCATAGGCACGCTGGTAAGTGCCATCAAAGGCTCCGCAAAGGACATAAAGGCCATGCAGGCCGGTTATCGCGCCACCAAAGCCGATGGCCAAGCAGTTGGCCGCTGGGCGGCAAACAAATTCAATTCGATCAGGAAAGCAGGCTAAACCATGACCATCAAAGAGAAACCTACGCCCAAAAAGGCCGCAAAGCCTGCCCGGTTTCCACAAAACTTTGCGGAAGCTGCGGCAGATTTTGAGAAGTCCAAGATTCAGGAAATTAAGCGCTCCCGCAAAATAGCGTGGATTATTGCCATGGTGTCCACGGCCATTTGCAGCGTGTCTATTCTTGCGTTCCTGGTCGCACTGCTGACGCGCACGGAACCTGAACCCACGATTTTGCAGGTTGACAAGAGCACGGGCGCAACAACTGTTTTGCGCTCGGTGCGCGACACCAAAGACCAATACGACGAGGTGGTAAACAAGTATTGGTTGGCCCAATACGTCCGCACCTGTGAAGGTTACGACTGGTTCACCATTTCTGAGCAATTCGAGGCGTGCAAGCTCATGTCTGATGGCGATGTGGCCAAGGAATATTCGCGCAAGGTGCAAGCGCCTGGCTCGCCCCTGTCGGTGTTGAAGGACAAAGGCAAGGTGGTTGTGAAAATCACCTCCATTGCGTTTTTCGGTGAAACCGCCCAAGTGCGTTTCACCTCGGAAAAGCTGAGTGCGAGCGGTGAGAACGTCGATAACTCGCCCCTGCAGAAGTGGATTGCCACCATTGCATTCCAATTCAAGCCCGGCATGATGACTGAGCAACAACGGCTTGTGAATCCGCTCGGATTCAAGGCCGCAACTTACCGCGTTGACCCCGAGGTGATTAAATGAAAAAACTAATCGCCCTGGTGCTGGCCTGTGTCGCCAGTTTGGCCCATGCGGATGACCCGCGCATTCGCACTGAGATTTACGACAAGTCGGTGGTGTACAACGTGCACACTCAAATTGGCCGCGCTTCCCTAATCCAGCTCGAAGAAGACGAATCCTTGGTGATTTCGCCCTCTTCGGTGCTGGGCATTGGTGACGCTGACGCTTGGAATTTGGGCGTGCGCGGCAACAACATTGTTTTGAAGCCCACGCAGAACATGCCACAAACAAACGTGGTCGTGGTGACGAATAAGCGCACGTATTCATTCGAGTTGCAGGCTACGGCCAAGGACTCAATGCCTACCTATATTCTGCGTTTCCGGTATCTGGATACCGAAGCGGCCAAGGCTGCGGCCGAGGCGGCAGCCGAAGCCAAACGGGTGCAGATTACCGCCGCTGCGCGAGCTGAGAAAACGGTAATCAACACGGATTACGTTTGGCGCGGTGATAACGAGTTGTTGAAGCCCACAGCCGCTTATGACGATGGGCGATTCACGCGCCTGGTGTATGACCACTCCGGCGAGTTGCCGGTGTTCTTCAAGGTTCTGCCTGATGGCACTGAGGCTTTGTTGAATAGCAACGTGGACCCTGACCATAAACAAACCGTGGTTCTGCATGAGGTGATTCGCACCGTGCGGGCACGGATGGGCGATCAGGTCATTGAAATTATTAACCGGGCGTACACGCTACCCAAATTCAACGAAACCGGCACCAGCGTTCCGGGCGCTGTGCGTGTAGATAAGGGCACCCAACCATGAGCGAGACTACCGATTTCACAAACGTGGGCGCATTGCCCACGTTGGACACTGAACCCGAGGTTTTGGGCGAGCCGACCAGCAAAGCAAAGTCCAAAACGAATGTGGGCAAATTCGCCATCCTTGGCCTGGTGCTTGTGGGGTTCCTGTTTATCGTGGCCGGGCTTTTGTTCTACCAAAAGCACAAGCGGGCGAATGCAACCGTGGAGACACCGGCCAAGACTGCGCCGGTGAAGCCTGAATTTGCGTCGAAGAATGCGGCGGTCGAGAGTGATTTAATTGAGAAGGCAAAGGCCGAAATCAAGAAGAAGGAAGAGGAAGATCAAGCCCAAATCAAGGCCGTAGAAGAGGCTCAGGCGCAAGCGAAGGCCCAGGCCGCAGCCGAGGCCGCAAAACGCGGCCAAGGCGGTTTTGGCCAGGCTGACGGGCAACAACGCGGCGGGCAGTACAGCGGTGGCCAGGCGCAGCAGGGCAACCAGCCACCTCCCCCACCCACGCCGATGGAACGCAAGATGGCGGGCGGCGTGCTCCTGGACAGCAAGGGCGCGAAGCCCAAGGCTGATGCGCAGTTGTCCGAAAAGGAACAGCAGCAACGCGAAGTGCAAGCCCGTATGGCGGCGGCTGGCGTGACTCCGGGCGGTGGCCAGGGCTTCAATGGTGGAACTGGCCTGCAGCTCGCGCCTGGTGGCCAGGGCGGGGGCGCTGATGGGCTTGCGGCCCGGCTGCAACCTACGGTCTTGCAAGCCCGCTGGGCGGGCAAGCTGCCCAACCTAGACTACCTGTTGAAGCGCGGCACCACGATTCCTTGCGCGCTGAAAACCGGCATTGATACGACGCTGCCCGGCTTCGTCATTTGCAAGGTGCTCAACAACGTGTACTCGGCCAATGGCAAGGTGTTGTTGGTCGAGCGCGGGGCAGACGTGTTCGGTGAGCAGCAATCGCAGCTCAAGCAAGGCCAGGAACGAACCTTCGTTGTCTGGACGCGCATCGACAACCCCAACGGGGTGTTTGCCAACATCGACAGCCCGGCGACTGACCAAATGGGCTACAGCGGTATTCCCGGCTACGTTGACACCCACTTTTGGCAGCGGTTCGGCGGCGCAATCATGCTGAGCCTGATTAAGGACTTTTCACAAGCCTACTCGCAGCGCGTGGCGAATAGCAGCAACACGGGCGCGACGGCTGCACAGCCGTACTCAAACACCAATCAGGCCACCCAAGATATGGCCGCTGAGGCGTTGCGCAATTCGATCAACATCCCACCCACTTTGGTGGTGCTTCCCGCGACGATTGTAAACGTCATGGTGGCGCGTGACGTGAGCTTTGAAAATGTCTTTAACGTTGTTGAGTGAGGCTGTGCTCAAGCCGATAAGCCGGGTTGACCGCTCCCTTTCGGTGCGGGAGCTGATGCGCAAATTCGGTATCTCCGAAGCCTTGATGGCAAACATCACCGAGTTTGCTATCAACAGGCCAGGCAGCTACTGGATTGAGGATTCGGCGGGCTGGCGTGAGGTGCCCAATGAATCGTTGTCGCTGTCGAACCTGCAAGGGTTGGCCACGGCCATAGCCGTGTTCAACCAAAAGAAGCTCGACCGCGACAACCCCATTGCCTCGCTGACGCTGCCCGATGGGGAGCGTTGCCAAATCGTGTTGCCTCCGGCGTGCGAAGACGGCACCGTGAGCATGACGATTCGCAAGCCTTCGACCAGCCGGTTTTCGTTGGCCAACTACGCGGATTCCGGGCGGCTCAAGCCCGTGTTGGCTGGCTTGTCGGAAGAAATTCAGCCCTGGGAGGCTGAATTGCTCCGGTTGGCCCAACAAGGCGAGTTTGTGCGCTTCTTTGAGCTGGCGGTAGAGCATCACTTGAACATCGTCACCGTGGGCGGCACCGGCTCCGGCAAAACGACGTTTTCCAAGTGCCTGATTGACCTCTACCCGGCCTCGCGCCGCCTGTTCACGATTGAGGATGCCCACGAGCTGACCACGCCCAAGCATCCGAACTCGGTACACCTGTTTTTCAGCCCGACCATCACCGCCAAAGCAGTGTTGTCGAGCTGCATGCGAATGAAGCCCGATCACCTGTTCATCACTGAGCTGCGCGGGGATGAAACATGGGACTACCTTATGGCGTTGAAGTCCGGGCATAGCGGCTCTGTGACCTCTATCCACGCGAACGATTGCCGGGGTGCGCTCTACAAAATCGGCTCGTACATCAAGCAATCGGAAGTCGGCCAAACGCTGGATTTCGACTACATCATGCAAGAGGTGGTCACGACCATTGATGTGGTGGTTTTCTTCGAGAAAACCCACCTCAAAGAGCTGTACTTTGACCCCGTGAAGAAACTCCAACTGCTGCGAGGCCGCGCGTCATGAGCAAGAAAAAAATAGCCATCGCCGTCCTGGTGCTGCTGCTGTTGGCCGTGGCATCCGTCTTTGGGATGCTCTACGTGACCTCGGGCCTGCTGGTGAAGTACCTGAGCCTGGGCGACGTGACCCCGCATCTGTCCTTGCCCTTCGAGCTGGCGAAGTTCGGCGCGAAGAAGGAAAAGGGCTTTGGCGTTATCGCGCTGGTGGCCAGCATCGGCCTGCCGGTGCTGCTGTTCGGCCTGGTCGGCTACGCGGCGCTTACCCCAAAAAAGCGGGAGTTGCACGGCTCGGCGCGGTTTGCCACGCGGCAAGAGCTGGTCAAGGGTGGGTTGCTTCAACCCGACCAGGCGGACGACAAGTACCCCTCCATCGTGGTGGGCAAGCAAGACAAGGATTTTTTGCTGTTCCGTGGCCAGCAATTCATGTTCCTGGCTGCGCCGACACGCTCCGGCAAGGGCGTTGGCATCGTGATTCCCAACCTGCTCCACTACCGGGATTCGGTGGTGGTGCTGGACATCAAGGGCGAGAACTTCGAGATTACTTCGGGCTTCCGTGCGAAGTGCGGGCAGGAAGTCCATAAGTTCGCGCCTGATGACGAGAACTTTCAAACTGCCTGCTGGAACCCGCTGGCCTACGTGCGCGATGACCCGCGCTTTCGCATCAGCGACTTGATGGGCATAACCAACATCCTGTACCCGCCAAGTGATGACGTGTGGGCCTCCACGGCTGAAAGCCTGTTCCTCGGCCTGGCGCTCTACATCATGGACACGTCGAAGCTGCACGGCAGTTTCAACATGGCCACGATCAAGAAAATGCGTGTCGGCCTGGGCTGTTTGAAGGACGAAGAAGCCTTCATGGCTCACGTCAAGGAACGTAAGCCGTTCGAGCCGCTTTCTGAGGACTGCATAACCCACCTGCGCAGCTTCGCGCAGACCAGCGACAAGCTGCGCAACAGCATTGGCATTTCGTTCGATCAGCCGTTGGGCATTTTCAGTGACCCAATCACTGCAAAGGCCACGGCCTCGAATAGCTTCGATATGCGCGACGTGCGCAAAAAGCGCATGAGCATCTACGTGGTGGTCAAGCCCGCCAACATTGACAAGTTCGGCAAGTTCTTGAACCTGTTTTTCCAACAGCTTCTCGTGCTGAACATGGACAAGCTGCCGCAGGATGACCCCAGCCTGAAATACCAATGCCTGTTGCTGCTCGATGAGTTCCCGGCGATGGGGCGCATCGCCATCATTGAGAAGGCATCGGCGTACATGGCCGGGTACAACATGCGCTTGCTGCTGGTTTTTCAGAGCAAGAGCCAGGTCAAAGACCGCAAGCTGTACGACGAAACCGGCGCTCAAACCATGTTGACCAACATGGCGTTGCAGGTTGTCTATGCCCCCCGCGACGATGACGACGCGAAGGACTACAGCGAGATGATCGGCTACATGACCGAAAAGGGCTTGTCGAAGTCTCGCCAGCTCGGCGCGAAGTCGGGCCGCAGCGAGTCGGAAAGCGATCAGCGCCGGGCTGTGATGCTGCCCCAGGAAGTGAAGGCCATAGGCATGGCCAAAGAGATCATCAGCATGGAGAACATGCCCCCGGCGCTGGTGGACAAAATCTTTTGGTATCAAGAGCCGATTTTTCAGGCTCGGGCAAACCTCCCGCAACCTGCGGTGCCTGACCAAAGCGAGCTGCTCAACACGATTGAGCCTGCACCGCCCTCCCCTGTCCTGCATTTCGCGGGTGCGGTTGAAGAGCAAGCGTTGCCCACCGGGGCGACGTTTGAAGTTGGCTTCTCACCGAAGCGCAACGCGCTTGAGGTGGTCATGTCGTTTGTGCTCGGCGCAAAGACGGAACTTCTGGTGGCTGCGTACTCGTTCACCAGCAAGGACATTGCCTTTGCGTTGGTTGAGGCCAAGGCACGCGGCATTGATGTTCGCGTGGTGGTCGATCACGCGCAAAACACCGACGATCAGGGCGGCTATAAGGCCGTCGATTACCTGTCGTCGCAAGGCATCCCGGTTTTCCGGTGCGAGAACTACGCGGCGATGCACCACAAGTTCATGGTGGCTGACGGCCTGCATGTGCAGCTCGGGAGCTTCAACTACACGTCTTCCGCGAATCTGCGCAACGCCGAAACGGCGGTGGCATTCCGCAACGCGCCCGAGCTGGCCAGCGTGTACCGGACTGAGTGGCTGCGACTGTCCACTGAACCCAAAGCCTCGGTTGAAACGGTCATGGCCGTTGACCGTGGCTTGGCCATCCTCAAGGAATTTGGAATTTAAGGAGACTGCAACATGGCGACTACCCCCGAAGCATCCGATGCCGACATGAGAAACCGCCTGCGCGGTGAACCTGGTGTGACACCCGAGGACACCCGAAGCGAGCTGTTGCAAGATGGCCAAGACAAGGCGTTGCGCGACAACCTGCGCGGCGAGCCTGGCGTGGCACCCGAAGACACGCATAGCGAGCTGCTGGCCGCGAAGGCCAAGGAAGAGCGCAAAGAGCAAGAGGCCGATTCGATGCGGCAAGAGCGCGAGGCTACGGCCCGCGCCTGGTCTGAGGAACAAGCCAAGGCGCGAGCTGCCCGCGACGTGGCCGACCATGCCGACCTGGTGGCGCTTGGCAAACGGGGTGAAGGCGATTCGTTTTACCTGCGGACGGCCTTCCATGCCGCAGCCGCCAAAGGTGAAGAAGCCAAGCCGGTGATTACGACCGGGGAGCAAGCCGCCGCCGTGAACAAGGGCTTGCAAGACCAGCTCGAAGACGATTTGCGCCGCCGCAAGGCGCGTGAACAGGAGCAAGCTGGCCAGGGCTTGAACTCGGTGGACGTGCGGCGCTCAGGCAAGGAGCTCGAGCGCGGGGATTTCATCGTGCCGCGCCGCATCACGCAGGCATACACCGAGATGGACGGCAAGTTTTACGCCAAGGACTCGAACCGCGTGATGTTCGAGGACAAGGGCGAAAAGCTGGTCACGTCCACCACCAACAAAGAAGCCGTGGCCGATATGGTGGCCTACGCCAAAGCGAAGCAGTGGGACAGTCTCAAGCTGTCCGGCTCGCAGGAGTTCAGGCGCGAAGCCTGGTTGCAAGCTGAGTCGCAAGGTATCAAGACGCAGGGCTATACGCCCAAGCAAGCGGATTTGGCCGCGCTGGAGACTCTGCGACAAGAGCGCTCCACCAACGCCATCACCCCGCTGCAAGAGCGCAAGGCAGAGCGCGAAACCGTGCGCGAAGAAACCACGCCTGCCGCACCCCGCCATGACCTGAACAAGAACCAAGCGGCCATGCACGTTGAGGCCAGCAAGTTCATCGCCACCAACATGCAGGCGCTGCAAAAGCAGCCGGGCATGGCCGACAAGTCCGTGGAAGACTTGACCAAGCTGGCGTACTGGCGCGGCATCGTGGCCGAAGAGAACAAGTTGCAGCCCAAGCCGGTGCAGGATGAGGCCATCGCCCGCTTCGACAAACAAGCGGTTGACCCGCAGTTCTTGAAGCGCCTGAATCAGGTGACGGAGCCGAAGATTAAGGACAAGACCACTGAGCGCGTGCAAAAGCGCGATACACACGAGCAATCGCTTTAATGAGGCCCGCCATGCACCCACTGACTGAACGCATCTTCTTCACCCGAAAAGTCGTGATCGGCAAAGATTTGATGGGCAACCCCATCGAGGCCGAAGGCTTGTTCTTCAACTGGTTTGATCGCAACCTGGTTTGGGTGGTTCTCTCTGCGTGGTCTGCCGCCCTGCTGCTGGCCACCTGGTGCAAGTGATGCGCGGCGCAACCAAGGGCCTTGTGGCAGTGCTGGGTGTCGCGGTCTGCATGGCTGCGGTGTGCGCCTGGCTCTATGAGCCAACGTGCAGCAACGCGGTGTACCGCGAACTGCACAGTTCTTGCGCCTGGCCACAGTGTGACCCATGAGCGCCTTTGATCCGCTGGACGGCTGGTTTGAAAAGGGCTTCCGTGTGCGGTCGCAAAAGGCCGCAAGGACGGCCAAGCGTGACCAGATACGCGCCCGGTCGGGCACCTCCCCCGCTTCCACCAGCGGCATGCAGTTCTCGGCCAATGCAAAGGCCAAGAACACGGCGAGCGTGATTCGCAAAGCGCCCGAGGTCATGGTGAAGATCACGGGCAGCAGTTCCGGCCTGGCCACGGTGAAACATCACCTGGACTACATCAGCCGCAATGGCGAGGTCGAGTTAACCAACGAGTCCGGCGAGAGCATCCAAGGCCGCGACGAGTTGCGAGCGCTGCGCGAGCAAATGAAAGCCTCGCAAGTCCCAGACGAGAGCAACAAGCGCGAGTACCTGCATGTGCTGTTCTCGATGCCGGCGGGCACGCCGGAAAAGGCCATGCGCGAAGCCGTGGCGCAGTTCTGCCAAGAGGAATTCGCCAATCGCCGGTACGTCGCAGCCTTCCATGACGACACCGACCACACCCACATGCACGTTTGCGTGGGCACCCGAGACATTGACCGTGCCGACGAACCCCGACTAAGCCCGCGCAAGGCTGATTTGTTCAGGTGGCGGCAAGGGTTCGCGGACAAGCTGCGCGAGAACGGCATCGATGCGGCTGCAAGCGAGCGGCGGCACCGCTTCAATCACCGCAAGCCGGAACACCCGGTGGTGCGGCAGATCCGCGCCGACAACCCGAAGTCGGATGCCTACAACGAGCGCCGCGCCAAAGACAAGGCGCTAGACCGCACCATGAAGGCCACAGCGAGGCCGGAAACGGCCTTTGTAGGCCCTCTGAGGCCCCCACGTGTGCCCAAGGTGCATGAAGCCCTGAAAAGCGAGCTACAGGCCGCTTTGAAGGCCGGGGCACGGCCTACCAATCCGGCTGAGGCCAAGATTGCAGAAACCAAAGCCAAGACGTTGGCGACGTGGGGCCAAGTGGCCAAGAACCTTGAGGCTGCTGGACAAGCTGACTTGGCCAAGTCGGTGGCGGCACTCATGCGGGATGCCGACAAGTCCACCAGTTCTCGCACCCAAGAGCTGTTCGACCTGGCCAAGGCCCGAGGCAAGGGCAAGGACACCGGGCAAGAGCTATAGCGAATTGCCATCGTTGGCCCGCTGTCTTGGCATTGCCCGCCCTGCCAAGTCGCTCACGTCTGGCAACTGGCGCAACGTCTGCCGGTTTGCCACGGTTGCGTCGTACTTCGCAAAGTCCGGCGCTATCCCCTTGAACTCCGATGCCTTCTCATGAAAGCCGCGAAAGTACGCGGCTTTGGCCAGTTCGCCCCCGGTGTGCTGGGCATACCTGGCATCCCGCGCAAGCGTGGCCGCGTTCGCGTCGAGCTGGTTCATGGCGTGGCCATGAATCCGCTCTTTCTGCATGTCTTCCAAGCGCTGCGCGTGGCCGCTGACGGCCTCTAGGTAGCCACCTGGTGCGCCGCGCTGGCGTGCCACGGCCTCGACTGCGCCCCATGCCTTGGTGACTTCTGCCAACTTGTTGTCGCTGAGCTTGCGGCCAGCGGCCAGCGCTTCCAAGGCGTTGGGCTGCTTGTTGGTTTGAATGGCGCTGTCGTACAGCACCGCGCCGCTGCGGTCGGCAACGCGGACGCGATCGAGCTGCACCGCTGTCCTGGCCAACGTGCTTTCAAAGCCCTGCATGGCTTCGTCGTGGTACTTCTCGCTGACAAAGCGCGGGTTGGCCCCACCGGCTGCATGTTGCAGCTCGTGGCGCTGGTAGATGCCCAGCAAACTTTCCTCGCGGGACGTGGCCATCGCAAACAACTCGACCTTGTAGCCGCGCTCCTGGAGACCCTGCACGAATTTGCCCGCGCCGTCCGGGCTGCGAAAGGTGCCCTCTTCAACGATGTTGCGTCGGCCCTGAATGGCCTGGTCGCGCAACGTGGCCACCAGTCGGCCCGCGTCTGCCTGTGTTTGCTCCGAAGTCGGCTTGCTGTTCCCAACACGGATGCGCTCGCGCATCCGGTCAGCATCGACGTGGACGTAACCGCCCTGCATGGCCAGTTCGGCTTTCACCATGGACGACGCCGCGCTCTTTCCTGCGCCTGGCTGTCCACCCACCAAAACGATGGCGGGTTGTTCTTGGGGGAGTGATTTCGCTTGCCGCTCTGCGTAGTGCGCGCCTGCCGTATCCCTGATCTCTTTATCAGTCAGTGGTTTGTAGTCGGCCATGGTGATCACTGAACCTTGAATGCAGGCTCGCCCTTGGTGAGGATGCGTTCAATCGTGGCCATGTCGGTGGGTTGCAAGGCTTCTTGCAGCTCATCGAGCGCGGCCAGGCGGCTTTCGCAGTAGCGAATG